>NZ_DAMAGB010000006.1:0-20421 GCF_031995485.1 Janthinobacterium sp. | reverse complement strand
GACGTCATCTTCGTGCAGGAGGACGACCGCATCGTCAGCCGCCTGGGCGCCAAGGGCGTGGGCGAGATCGGCATCGTCGGCGTGGCGGCCGCCATCTCGAACGCCATCTATCACGCCACTGGCAAGCGGGTGCGCGAGACGCCCATGACGCCCGATAAAGTCATGCAGGACTGATGATGGCCTGGCCGCGCTGCGCGCACTGCAGGCGCAGCCGGCCGTATCGTTTATCTGTTATCTGCCCCGCTGTATTTCCTCGGAAACGATGGTGGCAAGCTCGGTCAGGGCCCAGGTCTGTTCGTGGCTCAGCTGGCGCGGCTTGCGGTCCAGCACGCACAAACTGCCCAGGCGGCATGCGTTGCGGTCCAGCAAGGGCACGCCGGCATAGAAACGTATCGCTTCCTGGCCCGTCACCAGGGGATTGTCCGCAAAGCGCGGGTCTAGGGTCGCATCCTCGACGATCATGATCTTGTTCTCGAGGATGGTGTAATTGCAAAATGCCCATGATCTTGGCGTCTCGGTAATACTCAGGCCCAGGCGCGCCTTGAACCACTGGCGATCTTCATCGAGCAGCGAAATGAGCGAGATGGGCATGTCCGCCAGCAGTGCCGCAACGCGCACGATGCGATCGTAATTGATGTGCGCCGGCGTGTCGAGCAAGCCGGTCGCGCGCGTGGCGCGCAGGCGCGCGCTTTCGTCGCTCACATCGGCACCCCTGTCGTGGGAAACTCCCCTGGCAAGCGTCTTCATGTGTCCCGGCTCAACCGCGCTGTTGCCAGGCAAGCCGCCGCCGTCGGGATAGAGGATGTTTCTGATGGAGGCCAGCGCAATGCGCCGATGCCCACCGGGCGTCTTCCACGACTCCAGCTTGCCCAGTTCCACCCATTTCTGCACGGTGCTCACGGCCACGCCCAGCAAATCGGCTGCCCGGGTGGTGGTGACAATTTCCGGGTCCGCATCCCGTCCTGACTCTGCTCGCATCGTTATCTCTCTTCAAGTTCATCGCATGTTAACTGACGATGCATTTTTCTGGCCAGTAAATTTGGCAAATTTAGTTTGCTTAAGGAAATATTTGATGCCATAATCCACACGAATTTGATTCTTTCGTCAAATTCGTCAAATTGATCAATTTTATTGAGTGGCTTTTCTTGTCGGAAGCGCCTCCTGACTGGCCCGCGCACGGGTCGTAAACAACCTTCATTGCTTCCTTTATGAAAAACTTCAGCATCAAAAATCTTATCGTATCGGTCATCGGCCTGCTGGTGCTGGTCACTATCGCAGTCGGCGCGCTTGGATATCATGCGGCGCAACGTTCGGTCGACCTGCTGGAACAGACCTCGCTCAAAGCCGCGCAGCAACAGCTGACGATCGCCAGCCTTGTTTTTCGCATGGAATCGAACCGCAGCCAGATCCTGCAGGCGCTGCAACACAACCCGGCCAGCAAATACGCAATCATGCACGATCATCCGCTCAACAATCATTTCAAGAACATTGTTGACAATACCAAAAAACTGCAACAGGAGCGCGAGGCTTTGCTGCAGTCCTTGTTTCGGCAATCGACGAAAGATGCCGTGAACCACTGGCTGGGCGAAAGCCGCAATCTGGGGCAGGGGCTGATAGCCGATGCCGCTCGCGCGATCGAGGCCAATGACTGGGATCGCGCGCAGGAAATACTGATACGCGAAATCAATCCGACCTATGCTAAAGGGCAGGTAGCCTATCAGGAATTGCAGAGCTTTATGTCAAAGCGTAACGCGCAGGAGAGCACGGACCTGCATGCCGAACTCGATGCAATCAACCGCGTTGTGCTGGCGGCGATCGTCTTTGCGGTGTTGCTTGCCGCTGGCGCGACGGTGTATCTGGTACGCGCCATTACCAGGCCGCTCGATGCTGCGGTGGTGGTGGCGCGCCGCGTGGCGGGCGGCGACCTGAGCGTGCAGGTTGAAGTGACCTCAAGTAACGAATTTGGCCAACTGCTCGGCGCGCTGCGCGACATGACGGGCAGCCTGACCGGGATCGTGCATGAGGTGAGAACCGAGAGCGACGTGATTGCCACCGCTTCCAGCCAGATTGCTGCAGGCAATCTCGATTTGTCCTTGCGTACCGAACAGCAAGCAAGTTCGATCGAAGAAACCTCAGCCTCGGTCGAGGAACTGACCGGCACGGTGCGCCAGAATGCCGATAACGCCCGCCAGGCCAGCGAACTTGCGGCAGCGGCTTCCCAGGTGGCCCTGCGTGGCGGCGCCGTGGTGGCAAACGTGGTGGTGACCATGGCGGACATCAAGGATTCGGCGCGCAAGATCGTCGACATCATTGCCGTCATCGACAGCATCGCTTTCCAGACCAATATCCTGGCACTGAATGCGGCGGTCGAGGCGGCCCGCGCCGGCGAACAGGGGCGCGGCTTCGCCGTGGTCGCGACCGAAGTGCGCAATCTTGCCCATCGCTCGGCCGGTGCAGCCAGGGAAATCAAGCAGCTGATCACCGACTCGGTGGGCAAAGTCGATAACGGCAGCCGGCTTGTCAGCCAGGCCGGCGCCACCATGGACGACATCGTCGAGAGCGTCGCGCGCGTGACCGCCATCATGGGCGAGATCAGCATTGCCAGTTCGGAACAGAGTTCAGGTATCGAGCAGATCCACCAGGCGATCAGCCAGATGGATCAGGCCACGCAGCAAAATGCGGCGCTGGTCGAGGAGGCCGCCAGTGCCGCCTATTCCTTGCGCGACAGCGCAAGCAGCCTGGCGGCGCGGGTCAGCCTCTTCAAATTGCATCGGGCGGCGTCCGTGGCCGAGGTCAAGCCTGCGCGCATGCGGCTCGGCTCCATGACGCCGTCCTTGACGGCCTGACGATTCATTGCGATAATGAGAAGCATTCTCAGTTGTATGTAGTGCTTCACATAACTTTTTGCAAATCAACTTTTACCTTGCCGCTCACCGCGCAGGAATTCATCGTGCAGATTGCGCAGTCCCTCGACCCGATAGCCGGCATCTACAGCAGCCACCACGGCTGGCTGTTGCGCTGGCTGCGCGGCAAGCTGCCCTGCGCCGACCAGGCGGCCGACCTGGCGCATGACACCTTCGTGCGGCTGCTGGCGGCACCGCACGCGATGCCATCGCTGCGCGAACCGCGTGCCTACCTGACCACGGTGGCGCAGCGGCTGCTGATCGACCATTACCGGCGCCTGTCGCTGGAGCAGGCCTGGTGCGAGGCGCTGGCGCAGCAGCCGGAACTGCTGATGCAGTCGCCGGAAGAGCGATTGATGGTCGTGCAAACGCTGCAGCGCATCGACGCCATGCTCGATGGCTTGCCCGGCGTGGTACGCAGCGCCTTCCTGATGGCGCATATCGATGACCTGGCCTACGCCGACATCGCCCAGCGGCTGGGCGTGAGCGAGCGCAGTGTCAAGCGCTACATGGTGCAGGCGTTAGAGCAGTGCATCCTGCTGATACTGTGACAGCGGCCTTGTCTCCCCACGCTGCGCGTGACGCGGCGCAGTGGCTGGTGCGCCTGCGCGACGGTGCGTTGAGCGCCGCCGAGCAGCAGGCCTTTGAACGCTGGCGCGACAGCCATCTCGATCACCTAGAAGCCTGGCGCCGCGCGGAACTGCTGTGCCAGACGCTGGCCGTGGTGCCGCCCGCGCTGCGCCAGCCATCGCAGCCATCGCAGTCGCAACGGGACCGGCGCGCCAGCATCAGGCATCTGGCCGTGCTGATCGCCTGCGCCGGGCCGCCTTTGTGGCTGGCCAGCCGGTCAGCGCCATGGCAGTCGTGGCGCGCCGGCATCAGTACCGCTACCGGTGAAATGCGCCATATGATGCTGGCGGACGGCACGCAGCTGGCGCTCAATACCGCCACCGCCATCGATATTGCGTTCGACGGCGCGTGCCGGCTGGTGACGCTGCATGCGGGCGAAATTCATCTGGCCACCGCCGCCGACCCGCGTCCGCTGCTGGTCAGAAGCGGCAACGGCAGCGTGCGCGCCATCGGCACCCGCTTCGGCGTGCGCCATGACGGCGGCCTGCTGTCGCCGCGTACGCAGGTGTCGGTGACGGACGGCGCGGTGGAGATCGTGCCGGTCGATGGCATGCAGGCTGCGCGCATCGTCAAGCGTGGCTGGCAGACCAGCTTCGATAATCGGGCCATCGCGCCTGACACACCGGTCGCGGCGGCCGCCAGCGGCTGGCTGCAGGGCGTGCTGATCGCCGAGCGCATGCCGCTGGGCGAAGTGCTGGCACAGGTGGCGCGCTATCGCCGCGGCGTGGTGCGCTGCGACCCGGCGGTGGCGCAGCTGCCGGTCGATGGCATTTTCCAGCTGAAGGATACGGACAGGATATTCGAATTGCTGCAGCTGTCGCTGCCGGTCCGGGTCCGTTTGCACACGCGATACTGGGTCAGCGTGGAAGCGCGTTGACGACGCCAACAATCGTGCGACCGGCGTGCAAGCCGCGCAGGTCGGGGTAGCGCAGCGTAACCCGATGCCACTGCCGGCGCCAACAATGTTGTCGGATTACGCGGCGTGCCGCCGCTAATCCGACCTACGATCTTTTATCGTTGTCCGTCGTACGATCCCGTGCAAGCCGCGGGGGTCGGGTTAGCGCAGCGTAACCCGACGCCACCACCGGCGTCACAACATGAAATAATCTGCCATACGCCTGTCCCTTTTCTGAACCTGGTCCGTCATAACAGATAGAACAGCATTTCCGACTATCGAAAGGGTCCACATGGCTTTGCCGCACCGCGCTTTCCGCGCACCGATCATTTTGCATCCCACCACCCGCGCCGTGCGCGCCGCGCTGGTTCTTGTGCTGGGCATGGGGGGCGCCGCGCTCGCCGCCGCGCCACCGCCGGCGCGCGCGGCCGACGCCGCACCGGCATCAGCGCGTGACTACCGCATCGCCGCCGGCGACCTGTCAACGACGCTCTTCACCTACGCGATCGCTTCCGGCGTGAATATCTCGACCCAGTCGACGCCATTGGCAGGCTTGCGCAGCAAGGGCGTGCAGGGACGCTACACGGTGCGGCAGGGCCTGCAGGCGCTGCTGGAGGGCAGCGGGCTGGAAGCGGTCGAGAGCGGCAACGGCGACTATGTGGTGCGCAGGGCACCTGAGGTAGGCGATGCCGCCATCATGCCGGCCGTCACCATCAGCGCCGAGGCGGACCGCAATACGGAAGGCACCGGCGCCTACACCACGAAGAGCATGAGCACGGCCACCGGCCTGACGCTGTCGCAGCGCCAGACGCCGCAGTCGGTCAGCGTGATCGCGCGCCAGCAGATGGACGATTTTCATCTGACCACCCTGCAGGACGTGGCGCTGGCCACGCCGGGCATCTATACCAAGCAGCCGGGCGTGACGGACCAGGAGACCTCGTACTATGCGCGCGGCTTTGCGCTCACGCACGTCAATGTCGATGGCCTGCCGCTGGACGTCACAGGCTTCAACCAGCGCAATGTGTCGGCCGACATGATCATGTACGACCGCGTGGAAGTGGTGCGCGGCGCCACCGGGCTGATGGAAGGGGCGGGCGCGCCGTCGGGCAGCATCAACCTGGTGCGGAAGCGTCCGACCGCCACGCCCCTGTTCAACGGCTCGCTGGCGCTGGGCAGCTGGAAAGACCGGCAGCTGACGCTGGACGCCAGTGCTGGCCTCAATGAATCGGGCAGCCTGCGCGGCCGCGTGGCGGGCAGCTGGCGCGACAGCGACAGCTTTATCGACGTGGTCAACAACAAGAACGGCACCCTGTACGGCATCATCGAGGCCGACCTGGGGCCGGATACGGTGCTGGGGATGGGCTTTTCGCGCCAGACCAGCCGCACGGACGGCGTCTCGGTCGGCCTGCCGACGTTTGCGGACGGGCGTCACATGAACTTGCCCCGTTCCACTTTCCTGAACAACGCCGACTCGTTCCAGGACCGCGACAACGACGTGCTGTTCGCCGACCTGGAACAGCGCCTGGGCGGTGGCTGGAAGGCGCGCCTGGCCGTGACCCATATCGACGCCAAATCGTCCACCCGCAATACCACCAACAGCCGCATCGACGGCCAGGACTACCTGCTGCAGCAATCGGAGACGGGCTGGAAATACAGTACCGGCCAGGTGGTGGCGGACGTACGCGTCAGCGGTCCCGTGACCTGGTTCGGCCGCCAGCACGAAGTGATTATCGGCGCCAGCTACCGCGACGACGACTCGGACGCGGCACAGTCCTGGGAAGGGGCGGGCACGCGCACCATCGATATCCGCAACTGGAATCCGCGCGCCTACCCGATGCAGGCCGGCCTGCTGGAGCCGTACAACTGGGGCCGCAAGACGCGCGAGAAGGGCTTGTACGCGGCCGGCAACTTCAGCCTGGCGGACCCGCTGCATCTGGTAATGGGCGCGCGCCTGGGCTGGTACACGCAGGACGTGACGGGCTGGTACGAGACGCAATATGCGTGGAAGCGCAGCCTGGACGAAAGCGCGAAGCTCACGCCCTATCTGGGCCTGGTCTACGACCTGGACAAGCACCATTCGGTATATGTGAGCGGCACCCAGATCTTCGAGCCGCAAAGCAGCATGGACGTCAGTGGCAATACGCTGCCGCCTTTGAGCGGCACCAATTACGAGGTGGGCGTCAAGGGCGAGTACTTTGGCGGCGCTTTGAACACCAGCGCCGCGCTGTTCCGCATCAGGCAGCGCAACCGCGAAATGGCCGATGAACAGAATTGCCCGACCGGCGGCGCCATCTACTGCGCGCGCGCGGCCGGCGAAGTGAAAAGCGAAGGCGTCGATCTGCAGCTGTCCGGCTCTCCGCTGCCGGGCTGGCAGGTGGCCGGCGGCTACACGTATGTGATGGCAAAGTACACGAGGGATGATATCGCCGCCAATGTCGGCCAGCGTATCGCCACCGACGAGCCGAAACAGCTGTTCAAGCTGTCGACCACGTACCAGCCGGGCGGCAGCCTGGCGCCATGGAGCGTGGGCGCGTCGGTGCAGGCGCAGGACCGGATGTACCGCCGCGATACAGGCTTTTATACCTCGCAGGGCACGTATGTGGTGGCGGGCCTCACGGCCGGCTACCGCATCAGCGACCGGCTGCAGCTGCGCCTGAATATCGACAATGTGTTCGACCGCCATTACTACCAGGCGCTCGGCTACAGCTGGGCGGGCGGCCTGGCGCGCTACGGTGCGCCGCGCAGCGCGCTGCTGACGCTGAGCTACAGGATGTAAGCACCGGGGCCAGGACCGCAGGACGCCTTGCTCAAGGCGGCGTCCTGCTGCCGCCTCAACTGTCGCGCCCGCGCTGCAAAATATTGTCAGCAAGACCAGCTTCTTGCTGAAGCCCTATGAATATTTTCCATAAGCAACTATAATCGGGCGTAATCAGAACATACGCAGAACCAACGTCGTCACGCTGGCAGCCGCCATTTTTACAGGCCGCGCCGGAGTTGCACGCATCTCGCTTTCCCCTGTCAGGGAAGGCATCTTTCTCCCGCCCCGAAAACGCGGGTGCGGTGACCGTGCCATCATCCGGTCGATTCTCCTGTTCTCATGAATTTGCCGCGTTGCCGCCATCCTGTGCAGGCAACGCCTCCTGGCGGCAGTCACGCCTGTTGATAACCTTATGCGCACGGATTCCTACAGCATGCTCAGTTCACTGTTCACGACAGGCCCGGCCTCGTTACCCTACCAGTACGGCACCCATGACGGCTGGCTGGTGCTCGTCTCCGTGGCTATCGCCATCTTTGCCTCGTTCATGGCGCTGCAGGTGGCCGGCATGGCGCGCGACAGCGACATGCAGCTGCAGCGCCAGACGGCCATCGTGACGGGTGCCATCGCCCTGGGCGGCGGCATCTGGTCGATGCATTTCATCGGCATGCTGGCCTTCGACCTGTGCACCCAGGTCACGTTCGAGCCGCGCCTGACGCTGCTGTCGATGTTGCCCGGCATGGGCGCTTCCTGGGTCGCGCTGCATCTGCTGGCACGCCCGCGGATCAGCCTCACGCAGCTGCTGGTCGGCGGCGTGCTGGTCGGCACCGGCATCGGCTCCATGCATTACAGCGGCATGGCCGCGATGCAGAGCGCGCTCGACCTGCACTACGATCCGGCGCTGTTCGGCCTGTCGCTGGTGGTGGCCATCGTGATGGCCGTGCTGGCGCTGTGGATACGCTTCGGCCTGGCCGCGTCGCGCCTGCAGCTGCGCCCGATGACGGCGCTGCTGGCCAGCAGCGTGGTCATGGGCCTGGCCATCTCGGGCATGCACTACACGGGCATGCTGGCGGCGCGCTTTTCCGGCACGCCGGCCACCGGCAGCAACACCATCACCGTGCAGGCCTCGTTCGTGGCGCTGGCCGTGGCCCTGATTACCGTCACCCTGACCGTGTTCGTGGCCGCCGCCAATGGCCTGCTGCGCTACCGCCAGCTGCTGCGCCACGCCAATGCGGGCGAGTCGCGCCTGCGCGCCATCGTCGACACGGCCGCCGACGGCCTGATTACCATCGACGGCCAGGGCAAGGTGCGCTCGTTCAATCCGGCCGCCGAAGCACTGTTCGGCTGGCGCGAAGCCGAGATCC
Source organism: Janthinobacterium sp. (assembly GCF_031995485.1). NCBI lineage: Bacteria > Pseudomonadati > Pseudomonadota > Betaproteobacteria > Burkholderiales > Oxalobacteraceae > Janthinobacterium > Janthinobacterium sp. The sequence continues at coordinate 11,874 of NZ_DAMAGB010000006.1, read as the reverse complement.
TCGGACGCGACGCCAACATGCTGCTGCAGGACGAGGACGCGGCCCGCTACCAGAATTATCTGCGCGAATTCCTGGCCACCGGCGTGTCGCGCATCCTGCACAGCGGGCGCGAACTGGAAGGGCGCCACAAGGACGGCACGATGCTGCCGATTCGCGTCGCCATCGGCAAGATCGACACGCCGGGCCAGCCGTTGTTCGTGGCGTTCGTGACCGACATGCGCTCGTCGCGCAACATGGAACAGGCCCTCAAGGACAGCGAGCGCCAGTACCGCACCCTGATCCGCAATATCCCGGGCGTGTCCTTCCACACCAGTTTCGCGCCCGACTGGCAGATGATCTTCATCAGCGACGCCGTCTACAACCTGACCGGCTGGATGCCGCAGGATTTCATCGAGGGCCGCGTCAAGATGTTTGACCTGGTGCATCCCGATGACCGCCAGCGCGTCAACGACACCTGCGTGAAGGCGGCCGGCGAGCGGCGCGACTTCGAAAACGTCTACCGCATCCTGCACCGCGACGGGCGCGAACGCTGGGTCCGCGAAAGCAGCGGCCCGGTGCTCGACAACGACGGCGTGGTGCGCTGGATCGACGGCGTCATCCTCGACATCACCGAAAGCGAATTGCGCAATGCCGAATACGAGGGCAAGGTGACGGCGATCTCGCGCGCCATGGCCGTGATCGAATTCGACCTGCAGGGCAGGGTGTTGGCGGCCAACCAGAACTTCCTCGACGTGGTCGGCTATGAGCTGGGCGAAGTGCTGGGCCAGCACCACAGCATGTTCTGCGAACCGGAGTACGTGGCGTCCAGCGCCTATCCGCTGTTCTGGCAGCGGCTCGCCAGGGGCGAATTCGACGCCGCCGAATACGACCGCCTTGGCAAGGATGGCAGGAAGGTCAGCATCCAGGCCTCGTACAACCCGATTTTCAATACCGACGGCAAGCCGTTCAAGGTGGTCAAGCTGGCCACCGACATCAGCGAACAGAGCGCCATGCGCGAGAGCCTGCGCGCAGCCAAGGACCGCGCCGAGCTGGCCGCCGAATCGAAGACGGCCTTTTTGGCCAACATGAGCCACGAGATCCGCACGCCGATGAATGCGATTATCGGCTTTACCGAAGTGCTGCTGGGCACGGCCCTCGACAGCCTGCAGCGGCGCCACCTGACCACCGTGCGCCAGTCGGCCCGCTCGCTGCTGGAGCTGCTCAACGATATCCTCGACACGGCCAAGCTGGAAAAAGGCGCGACCGAGCTGGAACTGGTGGATTTTTCGCTGCCCGACCTGGTCGACCACGTGGCCGCCTCGCTGCGCATCACGGCCAACAACAAGGAGATCGAACTGCTGGTCGACTACGACCCGCGCGCCGGCCAGTTCTTCCTTGGCGACGCGCGCCGCATCCAGCAGGTGCTGACGAATCTGATCGGCAACGCCGTCAAATTTACCGAAGTGGGCCAGGTACGGGTGGCCGTCGACATGCAGGGCGCCAGCGTGCATATCGCCGTACACGACACGGGCATCGGCATTCCGGCCGACCGCCTCGACAAGATTTTCGCGCCCTTTACCCAGGCCGACTCCTCGATGAGCCGGCGCTTTGGCGGCACGGGCCTGGGCACCACGATTTCGCTGCAGCTGGTCGAACTGATGGGTGGCACCATCACGGTGGAAAGCACGCTTGGCGCGGGCAGCGTGTTCCATGTGCTGCTGCCGCTGGCGGCCGGCAAGGTGGTGCTGCGGCGCAGCGAGCAGCCGGTGCTGTCCCTGCCGCCGCTGCGCATCCTGGCAGCCGACGACGTGCCGCAGAATATCGAACTGCTGATGATCACCCTGGGCGCGGCCGGCCACCAGGTGATCGCCGCCAGCGATGGCGAAAGCGCCGTGCGCGAGTTCCGCAACGGCAGCTACGACATCGTGCTGATGGACGTGCAGATGCCGCGCATGGACGGCCTGGAAGCGACGCGCCTGATACGCGTGCATGAACGCGAACAGGGATTGAAGCCGACGCCGATCATCGCGCTGACGGCCAGCGTGCTGGAACAGGACCGCCGCGCCGCGCAAACGGCCGGCATGAGCGGCTTTGCCTCCAAGCCGCTGGAAATGCACAAGCTGACGGCGGAAATCGCGCGCCTGCTCGATATCGTCGTCAGTACCGACTTGCAGTCGGACCAGGCCGCGCTCGGCTTTGCCGGTGGCCAGGTCGACTGGCAGCGCGGCACGGCGCTGTGGGGCGGGCGCGAAACCCTGCAGCGCGCTATCGGCCGCTTCGTGCAGACCAACAGCGACAGCACGGCGCTGCTGGCGCGCGAAATGGACCGTGGCAGCGCCAGCGTGGCAGGGCATCTGCTGCACCGCCTGAAGGGCGCGGCCGCGAACCTGTGCCTGGTGCAGATCGAAGGCATCCTGGGCCGCATCGAGCAGGCCATCGCCAGGCAGGTGCCGGCGGCCGAACTGCTGGAGCAGCTGGCGGCAGCGCTGGCGGCGCTCACTGTCGAAATCGCGGAAGGCGGCGAGCCTGCCGTGCGAGTTGCCGAAGCGCCTGCGGCCGCTCCCGTGCCGCTTGACCATGCGGCCGCTGGCGCCATGATGCGCGAAGCCATCGCCAGCCTGGAAGGCGGCCAGCTCGACGATGTCCTGATGGCCGAGGTTTCCAGCCTGCTGGCGCCGCATGGCCAGGCGCGCCACCTGAAAAACCTGGCTGGCGCCATCGACGATTTTGAATTCGCGCGCGCGGCCGCCGTGCTGCGGCAATTGCTGGACTGGCTGCAGGCGCAGGCGGCCGAAGAAGACCGCGCCGTGACATCCTGACCTGAATCCGACTACGTACCGACATGAAATTACCAGAACAAAAACCGACCCTGCTGCTGGTCGACGACGAAGCGACCAATCTGCAGGTGCTGCGCCAGATCCTGCAGGACGACTACCGCCTGCTGTATGCCAAGGATGGCGAGAAAGCGCTCGAACTGGCGCAGGCCAATCCGGTCGAGCTGATCCTGCTCGACATCATGATGCCCGCCATGACCGGCTATGAAGTGTGCCGCAAGCTCAAGGCCATGCCGCTGACGGCCGCCATCCCCGTCATCTTCGTTACGGCCCTGGCCGATGTGAAAGATGAAGCGGAGGGCTTCGACGCGGGCGCCGTCGACTACATCACCAAGCCGGTCAGCCCGTCCATCGTGCGCGCGCGGGTGCGCACCCACCTGTCGCTGGTCGACGCGGCCGAACTGCGCCGCTCGCGCCTGCAGGTGATCCAGACTCTGGGCCAGGCGGCCGAATACAAGGACAACGAAACCGGCATGCATGTCATCCGCATGAGCTACTACGCGCGCCAGCTGGCGCTGGCCGCCGGCTTTGGCGAGGCGCAGGCAGAAGACCTGCTGAACGCGGCGCCGATGCATGACGTGGGCAAGATCGGCATCCCCGACGCCATCCTGCAAAAGCCGGGCAAGCTCGATGAGGACGAGTGGAAAGTGATGCGCAGCCATGCCGAAATCGGCGCCGCCATCATCGGCGAGCATGCGAGTGGCCTGCTGAAAATGGCACGCACCATCGCCCTGACGCACCATGAAAAATGGGACGGCAGCGGCTATCCGAACGGCCTGAAAGGGGAAGAAATCGCGCTGGAAGGGCGCATCGTGGCGATCGCCGACGTATTCGACGCCCTGACCAGCGTACGCCCCTACAAGCGCGCCTGGACGGTGGAAGAGGCAATCGACACGATGCAGCGCGACAGCGGCAAGCACTTCGATCCGGAGCTGATCGCGCTGTTTGTCGCGAATCTGCCGGCGATGCTGGAGATTAAGGCGAAGTGGAAAGAGCCGGTGTAGGAATATTTGCGTCGGATTACGCTACGCTAATCCGACCTGCGCGTCCATTGTCGACCGTCCTCGAAGGCACCGTAGGTCGGATCAGGCTGAAGGCCGTAATCCGACGACATTGCTGGCGCTAACGGTGGTGTCGGATTACGCACGGCTTCGCCGTGCCAATCCGACCTGCGCGAGCCGCTTGCATCAGAACGAATACACGAGCGTCAGCGACGTCTGCGTATCGGTATTCTTTTTGTCATCGGGCACGCGCGTGTCGTTGCGGGCGCTGAAGGCAGCCTTCATCTGCATGGTGCCGTTGATCTTGGTGCTGAGCGCCGATTCGGCGATCGAGTGGGTGTTCGAGGTGCCGCGCTCGACGCTGACGGTTTGCGTGAACATGGCCGACTGGCTGACCTTCCATTTCATCGCCGCCGCGCCGCGGATGGTCAGGCCGTGTTCGGACACGCCTTCGTCGTTGGTGCCGCTGAAGTAGCCCGGACCGACTTCCACGTCGACGCTCTTGTCTTCCGACTGGTACCAGCGCGAGCCATGACCGACGGCCAGGGTCGAATACTTGGTGTAGGCGCCGAAGCGGTCGTTGACGTGCGTGGCCAGCACGAACAGTTTTTCATTGTCGGCCATCAGCTTGTAGGCAGCCTTGCCGGACGCGGAAAAGCGCTCGGCCGAACGCTCGCGGTAGCGGCGGCCCTCGTCATCGGTATTCTTGTCTTCCTTGAAATAGCCGCTGAAGATGTACTGGTTGCTCCAGTCATCGAGCTCCTGGCGCGCGTCGATCTTGCCCGTCACCGAGGTGCCGGCCGTATTGCCCGAAGTGGTGATGGCGCCCAGTTCGGCCGACGTGCTCCAGCTGCCGATCGGGATTTCGTCGAACAGCATGCTTTGCTTGGTGTCTTTGGCGATGGCGCCGCCATGCGTGATGGCCAGGGCCAGCGCCAGTGCGAGAGTGGGAATGAATTTCATGGCTGTATGCTTGTCTGTGCTGGCGCGCCTGCGTGGCGGCGCTGCCTGCGGTTGGTATCGGCAAATAGGGTTGCAGTGTCGATCAGGGCCGCCGGCTGCCGGGAGCAGAGCGAAACACAGCGTGCGCTGGCGCGGTCCATCAGGGTCGAGCGCGTATTGTACCTGAGGCTGTCCTTGCCTGCCCTGAGCGCACGGCGCATTAAGACGGTCTTAATTCCGCGGTCTTTTGCGATGGCAGGCTGGCAAGGCGCCCGCGCCTGGCGTATGCTGCGTTTTTCACTGATACATATCAAAGGATTCACTGTGCGCTGCCTGGTCATCGAAGACGAAGCCGATACGTCCCGCTATATCTGCGCCGGCCTGCGCGACGCCGGCCATGAAGTGGTCGCGTGCGACAACGGCATCGACGGCATGCGCCTGGCCTGCGGCGAGGAGTGGGATGCGCTGGTGCTCGACCGCCTGCTGCCGGGCGAGATCGACGGCCTGGCCATCGTTGCACGCCTGCGCGGCATGGGCCGCAATACACCGGTGCTGGTGCTGTCGGCCCTGTCCAGCGTGGACGAGCGGGTGCGCGGCCTGCGCAGCGGCGGCGACGACTACCTGTCCAAGCCATTTGCCATCGACGAGCTGCTGGCGCGCATCGAGGCGCTGCTGCGGCGCGCCGCACCGGTGCCGGACGCCACGCAATTGCAGGTGGCCGACCTGGTGCTCGACATGCGCACCATGCGCGTGACGCGCGCGAACCGCCAGATCGCGCTGCAGCCGCGCGAGTTTCGCCTGCTCGAATACCTGATGCGCCACCAGGGCCAGTCGGTCACGCGCGCCATGCTGCTCGAAGCGGTGTGGGATTACCATTTCGATCCGCAAACCAATGTGATCGACGTGCAGGTGAGCCGTTTGCGCACCAAGATCGACAAGGAGTTTTCACCCCCGCTGATCCATACCGTGCGCGGCGTCGGCTATACGCTGGGCGTGCTGGAAAGCGGCCCGCATGCCTAAATCGATCGCGGCGCGGCTGGCGCTCGGCTACGGCCTGCTGCTGGCAATCTCGATTGCCATCGTCTGCGGCGTGTTTTACTTCGGCACCATCGGCGTGCTGGACCGCAGCGTGGACCGCAAGCTCATTTTGCTGTCCGAGCGCCTGGCCGCCCTGTACGCGCCCGAAGACAGCACCCGTACCTCGGCCGAAATCGCGCACCTGCTGACCGACCGCACCGACAGCGACACCGAAATCTTCCTGCTGGTCGGCAGGGATGGGCATCGCATCTCGGGCAACCTGTCGAACTGGCCGATGGCCGACAGCCCGGTTGGCAAGCTGCTGCACGTGCACGTGACGCGGGAAGGGCGCCGCGTGCCGGCGCGCCTGCTGATCCGTGACCTGATCGACGGCTCGCGCTTGTATGTGGGGCGCGCCATGCTGGAAAGCGATTCGATCCGCACGCTGGTGCTGCGCTCGCTGGCGTATGGCGGCGCCGTCGCCGTGCTGCTGATGGTGGCCGGCTCCTGGCTGTTCCGCCGCCAGCTCGAAGCGAGGATCGGCCAGATACGCCGCACGGCGGGCGAGATCGAGGCCGGCGACCTGTCGCGGCGCATTCCCGTTACCAGCGACGACGAATTCGGCAAGCTCAGTGGCGATATCAACCGCATGCTCGACCGCATCGAACATCTGATGGAAGGCGTGCGCCATGTGTCGAATGCGATCGCGCACGACTTGCGCACGCCGCTGGGCCGCGTGCGCAACAAGCTTGATGGCGCGCTGCGCCAGCAGCAGACGGTGGACGCCTGGCAGCATGCGGCCCATTCGGCGATTGCCGATATCGACGACCTCACGCGCGTGTTCGACAAGCTGCTGCAGATCGCGGCGGCCGAATCGGGCATGCGACCCGAATACTTCACCGATATCGACCTGCAGCAGATCGGCGCCGATATCGTCGAGATGTACGAGGCAACGGCCGACGAGCAGGGCGTGCTGCTGGTGCAGCTGTACCGCGACGAGCTGCCGGCGCGCGGCGACCGCAACCTGCTGGGCAGCGCACTGGCCAGCCTGGTCGACAATGCGATCAAATACGCCGGCCATGGCGCCACGGTCGAAGTGTCGGCCGGACAGGATGCGCGCGGCGCCTGGCTGGCCGTGCGCGACAACGGTCCCGGCGTGCCGGCCGGCGAACTGTCGAAACTGACGCAGCGCTTCTACCGGCTCGACAAGAGCCGCCACCTGCCGGGCAATGGGCTGGGTTTGTCCATCGTGGCGGCGATTGCGGCGCTGCATGGGGGCAGCCTGGAGATCGAGGATGCGGGGCCGGGGTTGCGGGTGCGGCTGCGGCTTGCGTAATGCGCCAACATTGTTGGCCGGGCCGGTAGTGTTGTCGGATTACGGCCGGCGGCCTAATCCGACCTACCCGACCCACCCAACCTGCGGTATTTTTGATTCCGGCGCGGTTTTTGTGGCGCTGCCCAACGAAAAGCCTGCGATCGGCGTATACTTGTCGGCGTCTTTAACCTGGAAGCCAGTCATCCCATGCCAGCAACTTTCCCTACTTCGCGCATGCGCCGCCTGCGCGCGAACCCGCAACTGCGCGAGCTGTTCCGCGAAACCGAAATCAATCCGCGCGACCTGGTCCTGCCGATTTTCGTTGACGAAGGCGCCACCGATTTTGTCGACATCACCTCGATGCCCGGCGTGCGCCGCATCCCGGAAGCGAAACTGGCGCAGGAAATCGAGCGCTATGCGCGCGCCGGCCTGCGTTCGGTAATGACCTTCGGCATTTCGCACCACAAGGACAGCCACGGCAGCGACACGCTGAACCCGGATGGCCTGGTGGCGCGCATGTCGCGCATCATCAAGGACGCCGTGCCGGAAATGGTCGTCATGTCCGACACCTGCTTTTGCGAATACACGGACCACGGCCATTGCGGCATCCTGCATGGCGACACCGTCGACAACGACAGCACGGTGCTGAACCTGGGCAAGCAGGCGGTGATCGCCGCGCAAGCCGGCGCCGATATCATTGCGCCCTCGGCCGCAATGGACGGCCAGGTGGCGGCGATCCGCAGCGCGCTCGACGCGGCCGGTTTCCACGATACCCCCGTGATGGCGTATTCGACCAAGTTCGCCTCCGGCCTGTACGGCCCGTTCCGCGAAGCGGCCGGCAGCACCTTGCGCGGCGACCGCAAGACGTACCAGATGGACCCGATGAACCGCCGCGAGGCGATCCGCGAGTCGCTGATCGACGAAGCCGAAGGCGCCGATGCGCTGATGGTCAAGCCGGCCGGGGCCTACCTCGACATCATCCGCGACCTGCGCGACGTGACGCGCCTGCCGATCGGCGCCTACCAGGTCAGCGGCGAGTACGCGATGATCAAGTTCGCCGCGCAAGCGGGCGCCATCGACGAGCGACGCGTGGTGCAGGAAACCCTGGGCGCCATCAAGCGCGCGGGCGCCGACATGATCTTCACGTATTTTGCGATGGATGTGCTGAATAACCCATATTAAGGTTTCCAGCCGCCTGACGCCGGCGTCCTTGTTAACCCCAAAAGCAGATACGGGGGTCGGATCCCGAGGGTTCGGCCCCGGCACTTGCCGTTGGGTTCATCCAGCATTCCCCCATGCCCCTCAAAATCTCCCGCATCCTGCATGCCGGCTATCTTTTCGCATGCGAAGATACCGTCATCGCCTTTGATCCCATCGTCGAAAATCCGTTCAGCCGCAATTGCCACGCGTTTCCCGGCGTGCGCTTCGACCACGAACAGGTGCGCCAGCTGCGCCTCGATGCCGTGTTCATCTCGCATTTCCACGACGATCACCTGTCGCTCGAAAGCCTCGATTTTCTCGACCGCGCCACGCCCATCTACCTGTACTGCATCTTCGACGAACTGTTCGAGATGATCCGCGCGCTGGGCTTTGCCCGGGTCGAGCGCCTGCAGGTGGATGTGGCGGTGCAGGTGGGCGCGATTGAAATCATTCCGCGCCGCGCGCTTGACGACGATGTCGATTCGCTGTTCCAGGTACGCGCTGGCGGCATGAATGTGCTCAATGTCGTCGATTCCTGGATCGGTCCCGGGACCCTGGCGCAGCTGGCCGCGCTGGCGCCGTGGGACATGGTCTTGTGGCCATTCCAGGCCATGCGCGAAGTGGCCGTGATCGCCCCAACTTTGGCAAGGCCGGCGCGCGCCACCTTGCCCGACGACTGGATAGCCCAGCTGCAGGTGCTGAACCCCCGTTACATCGTGCCCAGCTCCTGCCAGTTCGTGCAGGAAGACTGGTCCTGGTACAACCACGCGATGTTCCCCGTCACCTACCGGCAGTTTGCGCGCGAGGTGGGGGCGGCGGTGCCGGCAGCGACCGTGGTGCGGCTCGATCCGTCCGTCTCGGTGCTGCTGGACGCCGATGGATTGGTACCCGCCGCGCCGCTGCCGTGGGTGATTCCGGTCGGGCCGCAGGATGTCGATTTCGACTACCGGCCCGGCGTGGCGCCGCCTGCCACGGCCGATATCGCCCGGCGTTTCCCCGCCCTCAACGAACATGATACGGCGCTGGTGCTGGACTTTTGCCGCCACGGCCTGCTGGCGCGCTACCGCGACATGGAACTGGCGGAGGACAGCTACTTCCAGCAGCCGCGCCTGTGGCGGCTGTCGCTGTACGGCCACGACGGCAGCGTCACCGTGCTGCACTACCGCATCGACGCCGACCTGATCGACCTGGTGCCGTCGCCGGCCCCGGGCGAAGCGCCGTCGTGGACCACCGAGCTACCGCTGGCGAAATGCCATGCGGCGCTGGTGCTGGGCGAATCGCTTACCTCGATGTACCTGCGCATCAACGATGCGCAGTTCGACGCGGCCACGCTGGCCGAGCTGGAGGAGGCCGATATCGTCGACGATCCGCTGATACGCTGCCTGTTCAATGACGCCATCGGCGCCTACCAGGCGGCGCAACTGCAGCGCCTGGGCTATGGTTCGCTCGCTCCCTGAAGAAAATCGCCGGACGCGGTAAGATAAGCGATCTCTGAACAAGGACACCGATATGGCACATACGACTGAAACCGCAATTCTGGCAGGCGGCTGCTTCTGGGGCGTGCAGGACCTGCTGCGCCGCTATCCGGGCGTGGAAGCGACACGCGTGGGCTACACGGGCGGCGACGTGGCCAATGCCACCTACCGCAACCATGGCACGCATGCCGAAGGCATCGAGATCATTTTCGACCCCAGCGTGATCAGCTACCGCCGCCTGCTGGAGCTGTTTTTCCAGATCCACGACCCGAGCACGGAAAACCGCCAGGGCAATGACCGCGGCACCAGCTACCGTTCGGCCATCTACTACACCACCGACGAGCAGAAACTGGTGGCCGAAGAAACCATCCGCGACGTCGACGCCTCGGGCCTGTGGCCAGGCAAAGTGGTGACGGAAGTGGCGCCGGCCGGCCCGTTCTGGCAAGCCGAGCCGGAGCACCAGGATTACTTGCAGCGTTTGCCGAACGGCTACACCTGCCATTACATCCGTCCGGACTGGGTCCTGCCGCAACGCCAGCAGTAACACGGGCAGGGCCGGACTGTGCGTTACTGGCGCGTCGAACGCAGGCAGGCCGAAGGCCAGCTGGACTTCGGCCGCACGCTGGAGCTGGTGGCCGCCATTGGCCATGACGATGTCAACGCCATGGCCGGCGCCATCCTGTCCACCGTGGCGACGGCGGCGCCCATCGTCCAGTGCACCATCTTTGCGTATGAATTCGGCAACCGGCCGCGCACGGTGGCGGTGGCCGACCGGCGCGGCGGACGCTTTCTGCAGGATATCGCCGACAGCTATGCGCGCCATTACTATGCGCTCGACGGCAACCAGCGGGTGATCGCACCGGCGGCGACGCCCGCCAGGAACGATACCACCATCGTGCTGCACCAGCAGGCCAGCGACGAGATCGATCACCCCGGCTACCGCGCCACCTGTTATCAGCGTCCCAATGTGTCGGACCGCCTGTCGCTGCTGGTGCAGCCAGCCGCCGATATCTGGCTGTCGGTCAATTTCTACCGCGACAGCGACCAGGGCAAATTCGCTCCCGGCGACATCGCCGCCATCGAAACCCTGGCGCCGCTGTTCTCGCACGCCGTCAAGCATCACTATCGTCTCAACGGCCAGATCGCCCAGGGCGCGGCGCCGATGATGCTGGCGGCCTTGCGCCGGTACTGCCCACAGCTCAGCAAGCGCGAACTCGATGTGCTGCGCGGCGTGCTCGAAGGCCGCACCGCCGCCGAGATCGCCGACGCGACGGGCCTGCAGCCGTCGAGCGTGATCACCTACCAGAAACGCGCCTACAAGCGCATGGGCATCTCCAGCCAGCGCCAGCTGTTTGCGCTGTGCGTGGGCGCGCAAGCGGTGTGAATGCCGGCAAATTCCGTCGGCCGGATCAGCGCAGCGTAATCCGGCACCATGGTTGGCCCAAGCGCCAGCCGCCACCGCCCACCTACGTCATGTCTTGTCCCCAAAATGGGGACAAGACATGACGCCCGTCTCTGCATACTGTGTCTCAAGCCGCATCAGTCGGCCGCACCGCCGAGACAAACCGGCGGGCACACCTTATGGAGACACGCATGACCCTGGCCACCGCCACGCCTTTCGTCCCGCCTTCCCCCAAGCCGTCCATCCCGGACGCGGCCACCATGCAGCTGGAACAGCAAGTGATCCGCAAGGTGTCGCGCCACCTGCTGTGGTTTCTGTTCCTGCTGTTTGTGTTTTCCTTTCTCGACCGCATCAATATCGGCTTTGCCGGCCTGACCATGATGCAGGACCTGGGCCTGTCCGGCACCCAGTTCGGCTTTGCCACCACCTTGTTTTATATTGGCTATATTGCCTGCAGCATCCCCAGCAATATCATCCTGGCGCGCCTGGGGGCGCGGCGCTGGATCGGCTCCATCATGATCGCCTGGGGCCTGGCCTCGACCGCCACCATGTTTGCCAGCAGCCCGGCCAGCCTGTATCTGCTGCGCTTCCTGGTGGGCGTCACGGAGGCGGGTTTCCTGCCCGGCATGCTGCTGTATCTGACCTACTGGTTTCCCGGTGCGTACCGGGCACGCGCCAATGCGCTGTTCATGATCGCCATGCCGGTGAC